>NZ_JAJEJV010000002.1 GCF_021390675.1 Dyella sp. 2HG41-7 | reverse complement strand
CTTACTTGAGGATCTTCGCGACGACGCCGGCGCCGACGGTGCGGCCACCTTCGCGAATCGCGAAACGCAGACCTTCCTGCATCGCGATCGGCGCAATCAACGTCACCGAGATCTTCACGTTGTCGCCCGGCATCACCATTTCCGTGCCTTCCGGCAACTTGATCGCTCCGGTCACGTCCGTCGTACGGAAGTAGAACTGCGGGCGGTAGTTGCTGAAGAACGGGGTGTGACGGCCGCCTTCTTCCTTCGACAGCACGTAGATCTCGCCTTCGAAGTCGGTGTGCGGGGTGATCGAACCGGGCTTGGCCAACACCTGGCCACGCTCGACGTCTTCACGCTTCGTGCCGCGCAGCAGCAGACCCACGTTGTCGCCGGCCTGACCCTGGTCGAGCAGCTTGCGGAACATTTCCACGCCGGTCACGGTGGTCTTGACCGTGGGCTTCAGGCCCACGATTTCGATTTCGTCGCCGACCTTGATGATGCCCGTCTCCACACGACCGGTCACCACGGTGCCACGGCCGGAGATCGAGAACACGTCTTCCACCGGCATCAGGAAGGCCTTGTCCAGCACGCGCACCGGTTCCGGGATGTAGGTGTCCAGCGCATCCACCAGCTTGATGATCGCCGGCACGCCGATTTCGGACTGGTCGCCTTCCAGCGCCTTCAGCGCCGAACCCTTGATGATCGGGGTGTCGTCGCCCGGGAATTCGTACTTGGACAGCAGCTCGCGCACTTCCATTTCGACGAGTTCCAAGAGCTCCGCGTCGTCCACCATGTCGGCCTTGTTCAGGAACACGACGATGTAGGGCACGCCCACCTGACGGCTGAGCAGGATGTGTTCGCGCGTCTGCGGCATCGGGCCGTCGGCGGCCGAGCACACCAGGATCGCGCCGTCCATCTGCGCCGCACCCGTGATCATGTTCTTCACGTAGTCGGCGTGGCCCGGGCAATCCACGTGCGCGTAGTGGCGGGTCGGCGATTCGTATTCCACGTGCGCCGTGGAGATCGTGATACCGCGCGCCTTTTCTTCCGGCGCCGCGTCGATCTGGTCGTACGCCTTGAATTCACCACCGAAACGCTCGGCGCCGATCTTCGTCAGCGCTGCCGTCAGCGTCGTCTTGCCGTGGTCCACGTGACCAATCGTGCCCACGTTCACGTGTGGCTTGGTGCGTTCGAATTTACCCTTTGCCATG
>NZ_JAJEJV010000001.1 GCF_021390675.1 Dyella sp. 2HG41-7 | reverse complement strand
CGGGCTTTTCCATGACAGCTTAGCGTGCGGATTACTGCTGAACCTGCAGTTCCGTACGACGGTTGCGTGCGCGACCTTCGGTCGTCTTGTTGCTGTCGATCGGGTCGTTCATGCCATGACCGATCGGACCTTCCAGACGGCTCGGGTCGATGCCGTGACCGGTCAGGTAGTCATACACGATCTTCGCACGACGCTCGGACAGGCCCTGGTTGTACTCGGCCTTGCCCACGCTGTCGGTGTAACCGGCGACCATCACCTTCACCTGCGGATAGCGCTTCAGCGTATCCACGGCCTGGTCCAGAATCGCCAGCGAGTCGCTGCTCGGCACGGCCAAAGCCGGCTCGATGTTGGTCTCGCCCTTCTTCGGACGGTCGAACTTGAAGTTCACGCCCTTCAGGTCGATCACGACTTTCTGCGGGCAACCATCCGGTCCCACGATCGTGCCTTCCGGCAGATCCGGGCACTTGTTGTCGCACAGGTTCACGCCGTTGCGGAACTGCTTGGAGCAGTCCGGCTGCGCCGGCGGGGGCGGCGTGGCCGGGGCGGCCGCTGCCGGCACCGCACCGATCTTCGCCACGATGCTGAAGCCCAGGAACCAGTCGCCGTAACCGTTGTGCTGCGGCAGGGTCTTGTCGTCCCAGTCGTAGCGGTAGCCGGCTTCCACGCGGAAGTCAGCACTGTCGGTGATCGACTTGGAAACGCCCACGCCTGCTTCGGCGGCCGGCGCCCAGTCGCGGCTGAACGGGTTGTGGTGGTAGCTGCCCATCACGCCGCCCAACAGGTACGGACGCCATGCGTTGGCATCACCGAAGAAGTAACGGGCCGAGACACCGTAGTTGTTGTTCGACCAGGTGTTGCCCTGACCGAACACGGCCGAATCGGCGCGACGCTTGGTGCGGTCCACGAACAACTCGACCGAAACGTTCGGGGCGATGAATTTACCCACCGACAAGCCGTAGTAGATCTGGCGGCTGCGCGTGTCGCGGTCGGTATCGTTGTAGTAGCCGCCGACGGTCGGCGCCACGTACCAGCGATCGTCAAAACCGTTCGGCCATGCCGGCGCCGTGCTGCTAGCCATGCTGCTGCTGGCTGCGGGCGCGCTGCTGCTGGCAGCCGGCGTGGTGTCCTGCGCGTGAA